>NZ_BAAAFX010000007.1:0-1495 GCF_039523755.1 Tatumella terrea
TACCGTCGGTCAGTTCGACATCACCGGCTGCTGCCGGTGCCGTGGTCTCGATCGTGACAGGAATGGCGGCCGAAGGCTGGCTGGTATTGCCGGCGGCATCGGTGACCGTGGTGGTGATGCTGTGGCTGCCGTCGGCCAGTACCGTCAGAGTGCTGCTCCAGCTGCCGTCACTGCCTGCCGTGGCGGTGCCGATGGCTTTACCGTTGTCGAGGATAGTGACGGTGTCGCCGGCTGCCGCGGTCCCTTTCAGGACCGGAGTAGAGTCATTTGTCTCCGCTCCGGCCAGATTCTTACCGTTACCGTCGGTCAGTTCGACATCACCGGCTGCTGCCGGCGCCGTGGTCTCGATCGTGACAGGGATCGCGGCCGAAGGCTGGCTGGTATTGCCGGCGGCATCGGTGACGGTGGTGGTGATGCTGTGGCTGCCGTCGGCCAGTACCGGCAGAGTGCTGCTCCAGCTGCCGTCACTGCCTGCCGTGGCGGTGCCGATGGCTTTACTGTTGTCGAGGATAGTGACGGTGTCGCCGGCTGCTGCGGTCCCTTTCAGGACCGGGGTGGTGTCATTTGTCTCCGCTCCGGACAGGTTATTACCGTTACCGTCGGTCAGTTCGACATCACCGGCTGCTGCCGGCGCCGTGGTCTCGACCGTGACAGGGATCGCGGCCGAAGGCTGGCTGGTGTTACCGGCGGCATCAGTGACCGTGGTGGTGATACTGTGGCTGCCGTCGGCCAGGGCCGGCAGGGTGCTGCTCCAGCTGCCGTCGCTGCCTGCGGTGGCGGTGCCGATGGCTTTACCGTTGTCGAGGATAGTGACGGTGTCGCCGGCTGCCGCGGTCCCTTTCAGGACCGGGGTGGTGTCATTTGTCTCCGCTCCGGACAGGTTATTACCGTTACCGTCGGTCAGTTCGACATCACCGGCTGCTGCCGGTGCCGTGGTCTCGATCGTGACAGGAATGGCGTCCGAAGGCTGGCTGGTATTGCCGGCGGCATCGGTGACCGTGGTGGTGATGCTGTGGCTGCCGTCGGCCAGTACCGGCAGAGTGCTGCTCCAGCTGCCGTCACTGCCTGCCGTGGCGGTGCCGATGGCTTTACCGTTGTCGAGGATAGTGACGGTGTCGCCGGCTGCTGCGATCCCTTTCAGGACCGGGGTGGTGTCATTTGTCTCCGCTCCGGACAGGTTATTACCGTTACCGTCGGTCAGTTCGACATCACCGGCTGCTGCCGGCGCCGTGGTCTCGACCGTCACAGGAATGGCGGCCGAAGGCTGACTGGTGTTACCGGCGGCATCGGTGACCGTGGTGGTGATACTGTGGCTGCCGTCGGCCAGGGCCGGCAGGGTGCTGCTCCAGCTGCCGTCACTGCCTGCCGTGGCGGTGCCGATGGCTTTACCGTTGTCGAGGATAGTGACGGTGTCGCCGGCTGCCGCGGTCCCTTTCAGGACCGGGGTGGTGTCATTTGTCTCCGCTCCGGACAGGTTATTACCGCTACCGTCGGT
>NZ_BAAAFX010000008.1:0-23086 GCF_039523755.1 Tatumella terrea
AAGTCAGGCCCAAAAAGCCAAAATATCCCTTAAAAAACAATGCCGGTCACCTTAAGTGACCGGCATTAACCGTCAGGTGGCTTTTTTGTCAGAAAACGCCGGCGTCCCGGCGTCGGAGCGTTCCGCAGTGATGATTAGCGGGTTGCAGGCGTGCTATGCAGCCGGTGTCTGGTTACAAATCCCAGGCCGATACATAGGATAAACACGACCGCATACAGGCCATTGGCCGTCAGCAGCGCAGCATGTGGTCCGCTGTGTTCTACGATAGGGCTGGTCACAACAAAGGTCAGCATTGTACCGATGGTACCGCAGGTCAGAATAAAGTTAACCAGCTTCGGTGAGGATACTCTGGTCTGCTGCGATCCCAATGTAATAATGGTGGTATAGATGGCACTTGAGAAAAAGCCTAAGGCCATAATAATCAGGTGCAGCATCGGGACTTCCTGAGCATGAGTAAACCAGTACATCAGCAGCGTTGCCAGAGCCGTGATCACAACCAGGATTTTCTGCAGGTCGAAGAAACGCAGTACGATACTGAACACCCACATACCCACCATATATGCCGTCCAGAAATTACCTACCAGCTGGCCGGCATCAGAAATCTGCATCCCCATATTTTTAGTCGCATACTCCGGTACCCAGGAAATAAAGCCCAGCTGTCCCAGAATGTAGCAGAGTGCAGCCAGTGCCAGCAAAAACACGCCGCTTCCCCATTTTTCTTTTCCGGCCTGTTCCTGGCGGCTGCTTTTGGTCAGTACCGGGAATTCCATCATCAGTGTGAGCACGAAGATAACTACGTAGAGGAGCCCGATACAGCAATATACCCAGTACCAGGGCAGGTGACGGGCCAGAATGATACCCGCGATGATAGGGAACAGAGTTCCTGCCATACTGAAGAAGGAATCCGTGAACAGCAGGCGTGAGCCGCGCTGACGACCTTCATACAGATGAGTGATCAGGAAGGTACCAATCGACATGGTAATACCGCTAACCACACCAAGGACAAACATACAGACGGAGAATAGTGCAATGCTGTGCCCGGAGACCAGTCCTGCAATAGCCAGCAGCATCAGTATAAAGCCAAAAATCAGCTGGCGTTTCAGAGGAATGATTTCCATCAGCCAGGCATTCAGGAAAATAGCGGCCAGAATCCCGGTATTAAGAAACGTGAACGTATTACTCATGCTGGACACCGGCACATTGAAGTACCGGGCAATATCATCCATGACCATCCCTGTCACGATCACTAATGCACCCGTCAGTGCATAAGAAAAAAAGCTAATCCAGGTCAGGCCAATTCTGTTGGTCTTTGTCATTGTCGACACCCTAATAATAAGAGAAGTACTAGTTATAACGGCACAGCTGAAGAGTGAACCGTGATCTTCAAAAATAATCAATGCAATATCATACCTTTATTGCATTTAATGTGTGATGTGCTTCAAATGTTTATCCGTGCAGAGTGATCTTTTCCTGCGGTTAACAGAGTCATCGCCGGGTAAACGTCTGGTTCTTACCCGTTTATATCACTACAATTACCCGGATTTTTTGCGCTATCTATCTAACCAGGGAGTTTTTATGTTGAAACGTACTTTGGCGACAGCTTTCACTTTGTTAGCTCTCTCTTCTGTCTCTGTGTCGGCACTGGCCGATACTCATGTATTACTGACAACGACGGCAGGTAATATTGAGCTGGATCTTAATGATCAGAAAGCACCGGTGAGCGTTAAGAATTTTGTCAGCTACGTCAATAGTGGCTTTTATAACAATACTATTTTTCATCGGGTGATCCCGGGCTTCATGATCCAGGGCGGCGGGTTCACTGCAGACATGCAGCAGAAAACCGCAGGTGCTCCTATCCGTAATGAAGCTGACAATGGATTACCGAACGTTCGTGGGACCATCGCCATGGCACGTACTGCAGATAAAGACAGTGCAACCAGTCAGTTCTTTATCAATGTGGCGGACAATGCATTCCTGAATCATGGTCAGCGCGATTTCGGATATGCGGTCTTTGGCCGGGTGGTGAAGGGGATGGATATTGTGGATAAAATTTCTCAGGTAGCCACCTCGTCGAACGGCCCTTACGAGAATGTTCCGGCTAAACCGATTGTGATCACTTCAGCGAAAGTATTACCGTAGTCAGATGCGCTCAGTGGAATACACGATCATTCCACTGACTTCATTCCGGTTCCCCTCTCTTCCGGCATCTGCAGAGAGGGGGCCCATCGTGTTTATGCCGACCCCGTCCTTCACCCGGTAACTGTCAGACAGAGATTACTTTCATGCTGCTCCTCATCGATAATTACGACTCCTTCACCTGGAATTTATTCCAGTATTTTAGCCTGACCGGAGTGGATGTCCGGGTAGTACGTAATGACGCGATAACGATTGAAGAGATGTGCCAGTTACCCCTGACACATCTGGTGATTTCTCCCGGCCCCTGTACACCGGATCAGTCCGGGGTTTCAATGGCTGCCATTCGTCACTTTGCCGGTAAAATTCCTATTCTCGGGGTCTGTCTGGGACATCAGGCGATAGTCCGCGTCTTTGGTGGTAAGGTGGTCCGTGCGCGCCAGCCGATACACGGTAAAACATCAGCGATTATCCATCGTGGTATCGGTGTCTTCCGGCAGCTGAAGAATCCGTTATCGGTAACACGATATCACTCCCTGATCGCCGAGCGAGCCTCATTGCCGGATTGTCTGGAAATCACTGCCTGGACGGAGATCAACGGTGAGCCTGACGAAATCATGGGTATCAGACACAAAACACTGCCTGTGGAAGGCGTACAGTTTCATCCTGAAAGTATTCTGAGTGAGCAGGGGGTGGAATTATTGAAAAATTTTGTGAGTCAGGCCGGGTAAAGATTGCCTTTAAATGATTTTTTATGCATATTTTATGGATTATTATTTACTCGGTCAGTGAATCAATCAGGCGGGAAAGAATATGGCACAAGAGAAAATGGCAGTGACCCGGGAAACCTTTGATCAGGTTATTTTGCCGGTTTATGCACCGGCGAAGTTTGTTCCGGTCAGGGGTGAAGGTAGCCGGGTCTGGGATCAACAGAATAAAGAGTATGTCGATTTTTCCGGCGGTATTGCGGTAACCGCACTCGGCCACTGTCATCCGGCACTGGTGAATACACTAAAAGTGCAGGGCGAAACATTATGGCATACCAGTAATGTGTTCACCAATGAACCGGCACTGCGTTTAGCCAGCAAGCTTATCTCGGCAACTTTTGCGGAGCGGGTGTTCTTTGCTAACTCAGGGGCTGAAGCGAATGAAGCCGCCTTTAAACTGGCCCGTTACTATGCCTCCGTCCGCCATAGCCCGTACAAAACTAAAATTATTGCCTTTCACCATGCCTTTCATGGCCGGACGTTGTTCACGGTCACTGTGGGGGGACAACCTAAATATTCTGACGGTTTTGGTCCTAAACCGGCCGATATTGTCCATGTGCCTTTTAATGACCTCGATGCGGTAAAAGCCGTGATTGATGATCATACCTGTGCGATCGTTCTGGAACCTATTCAGGGTGAAGGAGGCATTACGCCGGCAACGCCAGAATTTATGCAGGGATTACGCGAACTGTGCGATCAGCATCAGGCTTTGCTGGTGATGGATGAAGTGCAGAGCGGGATGGGACGTAGCGGGAAACTCTTCGCGTATGAACACTATGGCGTGAAACCGGATATCCTGACAACCGCAAAAGCTCTGGGAGGGGGATTCCCTGTCAGTGCGATGCTGACCACACAGGAAATTGCTTCTGCAATGACTCCGGGGACTCACGGGACAACTTATGGCGGAAACCCACTGGCCTGTGCGATTGCAGAAACCGCGCTGGATATCATCAATACACCGGAAGTCCTTGCGGGAGTAGAACAACGCCGCCAATGGTTTTATGAAGAACTGGAGAAAATTAACCAGCGCTTCTCTGTATTTACCGAAATCCGCGGCAAAGGATTACTGATCGGTGCAGAACTGAAAGATGAGTATAAAGCGAAAGCACGGGATCTTTTGCACGCAGCAGCAGAGCAAGGTGTGATGATCCTGACAGCCGGTAACGGTGTCATTCGTTTTGCACCTTCACTGGTCATTACTGAGCAGGACATTCGTGAAGGAATGACCCGGTTCGCGGCGGCTGCAGAGACGCTTTTTGGCTGAGACGGCAGATAATCAGGAGACAGCGATATGGCTGTCACCTGATTTATTTATGGCTGTTTTTCCTGCTCAGCAGCCATTGACCATGATGAGGACGCTGACGCCAGACCAGTGCGGAAATCGTCCGCATCACCTTCAGATGACTTAATATCTGGTTCAGTTGCCGCTCCACAATGGTGACCGGGCCCAGAGGTATTTTAACCTCTTCATCCATGACATTTCTGCTGTGATCTCCCTCGCTGTGAAAATCGAGCCGTTGCTGACATTGCTGCAAGGCCACTTCGCAGGATTGCAGATACCTTTCCGCCAGGTCCGGTGTCAGCATCGTATGTTCACGTGACAGAGTCGTCAGCACGTTAATATGCTCCACAATAAACTGACTGTGTGTCACCCAGAGATGCATTTCGCTAAGGTATTCGGTATCAAAGCCTGGCTCCTGCATTGCCTGGTTCAGGGAACTGAACAGTGCATTATGTTGCTGGTTTGCCTTAATCCGGATAGCTTCGGCGGCTTCTGCCCCGGGGGAGGGGCCGAGAAGGATCTGCAGCGCTTTCTGGTAGGTGGACAAGACATCCTGTGCATTTTTCCTCAGCAACGCACTCTGCCACTGAGGCCACAGCCATAGCATGCCCGCGAAAGAAATCAGGCAACCGAGCAGTGTGTCCAGCAGGCGTGGTACCAGAAAGTGCGCACCGTTCAGCGCGAGCAGTTGCAGACTGTACACGGCGGTAACCGTAGTACCGATGGTGGCCCAGCCATAGTACTGTCGCGAGAACAAATTGCTGAACAGAGTAAGCAGCAGCATGGTCAGTAAAATGGCGGGTTCCGGGGTCGCGAGCTGTAAAGAGAGTGCAGCAATAATCAGTCCGGCAAATGTCCCTAAGGCCCGGTGCTGTATCCTCACGCGGGTAGCGTTGTAACTGTTCTGGCTGACCAGAATGATGGTCATCAGTACCCAGTAAGGTTTGGGCATGTTTAATGATAGCGCAAGGGTACTGGCCACCAGCAGCATCACCGAAAAGCGTCCGGCAGTGCGTAATGCCGTCGACTTCAGTGACAGATAACTGCGTAATGCACTCAGGAAAGGTAGCCGGCGTTGACTGTCTGCCATGAGATCACGGCGGTAAAGCGGAGCCCGTGACTGCAGTACTTTTGCAATTTTCGAGAAGTGATATCCGAAGAATGTTCCCACCGGATTGTCCGGGTATTCACGGGCAACGTTTTGCAGCGCAGCCAGCGATTCTCCCATCGAAAAATGCCCCGGGATTTGATGATAAAGAATATTATCCGCCGTGATCCTAAGCTGCGCACAGATTTCATCGGCATTCTGTTTAATGATCGCGGCTGAACCACTTTTTATGATTAAGGCGCGAACATCGTCGGTTTCACCCAGTGTGACGGAAATATGTTCCTGTAAATCTTCGGCCATAATAAAGGAACGGATCAGATATTTCTCGCGGCTGTTTTTTTCGGCAGACAACATATGGATCTGCTGATACGCGGTAGTGATCAAATCGACAATTTTTTGCTGCCGGTTTAACAACGCAGGCAGTGCCTTTTCCGTATCTTCCGGTTCTGCTGTGGTTAGCAGATGATATTTATCTTCGCAATAGCTCGCCAGCGCCCGATATAGCAGACTTAATGTTTCACGTAGCGGCTGATCCTTCGATAATCTGAACCAGAACCAGTTAAACAGTCCGTACCACAGTGTACCGCCGCCATACAGTAACGGTGGTCCCCATAAAGGCATTCGCCCTATCAGGCTAAGTGTGAACGTCATGGCGATTAGCGCACCGGGTAATAACCGGCCATACAGGGGACTGATCTCTCCGCATACCCCAATCAGTAACGGCAGGGTGAAAACGATAAAGGGGAGCGGTACATGCCGTATTAACAGCCACTGCAGCAGAAAACTGCTCACAGCAAACAGTGTTCCCCCGAGGAGGATCCGTTCAAAGAAACGACGGTGAGGGGTATCCAGTCCGGCGATATTGCAGCAGGCAGGGATAAGGGAAAACAGTAATCCTTTCTGCAGGTTACCGGTAAGTCCACCGATCAAAACCGGCAGAAAAACGACCAGTGTCTGGCGCAGGGCATAGTTAACTTCGGGATGATAAATCAGTCGGCGCCACATCGGAATACAATCGCTGATAAAAAGTAAAACAGGACACGGTAGCGGGATGCTACCGTGTAGATGGCAGGTTAACGGGTTCCGTAGACGACAATCGTCTTACCGTGAGCAGAAATAAGATTCTGATCTTCCAGCATTTTAAGAATTCGCCCAACCGTCTCCCGTGAGCAGCCGACAATTTGTCCGATTTCCTGACGGGTAATTTTAATCTGCATTCCGTCCGGATGCGTCATCGCGTCTGGCTGGCGGGCTAAATTCAGTAACGTCTGGGCAATACGGCCTGTCACGTCAAGAAACGCCAGGTTACCGACTTTTTCGGAAGTTACCTGTAACCGGCGTGCCATCTGTGAAGATAAACGCATCAGAATTTCCGGGTTCACCTGAATGAGTTGTCGGAATTTTTTATAGGAAATTTCCGCAACCTCACATGCCACTTTGGCACGCACCCAGGCGCTGCGTTCCTGACCTTCTTCAAAAAGCCCCAGTTCACCAATGAAATCTCCCTGGTTAAGATAAGAAAGGATCATCTCTTTTCCTTCTTCATCCTTAATTAAAACAGCCACGGAGCCTTTCACAATATAGTACAGGGTTTCGGCTTTCTCACCCTGGTGGATAAGGGTACTTTTGGAAGGATACTTATGAATATGACAATGGGACAGGAACCATTCGAGTGTAGGGTCTGTTTGTGGTTTACCGAGAACCATTCTCTTTTATCCTCTGTTGTAATCGTGCCATAAATACAGGGGTAAGCTCCTGCCAGGCAAGGAAGTCATAGGGTATTTTTATTGGCAATTACCGCAGAAAAGCAGATTTTGTTCTGGATTTTTCTACCGTTTCACCATAGTTGTAATCTGATAAAAAAATGTCTCACCCTTTGTTTGTAGCACACACTGGCGCAACTGTCTCCTGTTGTATGTTCAGACTTTAACGAATGACAGCAGATTGCTGTTTGTACTCTGAAGGAGTAATCTGAAGCCTGTTTTTTCAGAGTTGAGAGTAAGCATAATGCAGGCACGCGTAAAATGGGTTGAGGGACTCAGCTTTATCGGAGAATCGGCTTCCGGACATCAGGTTCTGATGGATGGCAATTCAGGTGATAAAGCGCCGAGTCCGATGGAAATGGTGCTGATGGCTACCGGCGGTTGCAGCGCAATCGATGTGGTATCTATCCTGCAAAAGGGGCGTCAGGATGTGGTGGACTGTGAAGTCAAACTGACCTCTGAACGTCGTGAAGAAGCACCCCGTTTATTTACGCATATTAATCTGCATTTTGTCGTCACGGGTCGCAATCTGACTGATGCGGTGGTTGAGCGAGCTGTCACGTTATCTGCCGATAAATACTGCTCAGTGGCACTGATGCTGGGTAAAGGTGCGGAGATTACGCATAGCTTTGAGGTGGTAAGCCTCTGATACGCGTTTGAGTGCCGTCATGGCACTCAATGTTGTCTACTGAAACTGCTTCTCTTCCATTAATCGCTTCACCAGCGGTGTCATGATCAACTCCATTGCCAGTCCCATCTTCCCGCCCGGTACGACCAGCGTATTAATGTGCGAAATAAAAGACCCCTGAATCATCGCCAGCAGGTAGGGGAAGTTAATGGCTTCCAGCCCCCGGAAATGAATGACCACAAAACTTTCATCTAATGACGGGATGGTTTTGGCGGCAAAAGGGTTAGAGGTATCGACCGTCGGTACCCGTTGAAAGTTGATATGGGTACGGGAGAATTGCGGCGTGATGTAGTTAATATAGTCATCCATGGAGCGAACTACCGAGTCCATGACCGCTTCACGGGAGTGGCTTCGTTCGCGCGTATCCCTGACCAGTTTTTGAATCCATTCCAGGTTAACAATCGGGACGACACCGACCATCAGATCCACTTTATCTGCCACATTGTGCTGGTCCGTGACAATCCCGCCATGTAATCCTTCGTAAAATAAAACATCGGTATTATCAGGCAAAGGTTGCCAGGGCGTAAACGTGCCCGGGATCTGTTTCCAGGGAACGGCTTCATCATAAGTATGCAGATACTTACGGGAGCGACCGGTCCCCTGAGTACCGTACTCAATGAAGGTGTGTTCCAGCATCGCGAAATCGTTAGCCTCAGGACCAAAATAACTGATATGGCGACCGGAATCTCTGGCTTTGCGGATGGCCACATCCATCTCCGGACGACTATAACGGTGAAAGCTATCCCCCTCAATTTCGGCGGCCTGGATATTAAGCTGCTGGAAGATTTTTCTGAATGCCAGACTGGTCGTGGTGGTCCCGGCACCGCTTGAGCCTGTGACGGCAATGATTGGATGTCTGGCTGACATGAGGCGGTGCTCCCTGAACTCGTTCGGCTGACTGCATTGTTAGCATGTCTGCCGGAGTCTGTCATCACTCAGGTGAGCAGAATTTATCTGTTCTGTCTGAAGGTACTGGCCTGCATTAAGGATACCGATTCGTTCAGTTCAGACCAGACCACCACGATTTCACCGGCTGTCAGCTGGCGATGAATATCCTGCGTTTTTTCTTCCAGCGTTCGTTCTTCCTCACCATAGTCGGTGCCTTCACGCAGGACAAACGATTCGATCAGGTTATTCAGAGTCTCAGGGTTGAGTTGTTGCCACGGAATAATCATGCTTTTTTATCCAGCCAGGTCGAGAGCCATTGAGGGATCCGTTTCTCCAGCCACATGACCGGACGGGTTAATGTTCCGCTGACAAAACCGACATGCCCGCCATATTGGCTGAGCTGGTAGGTAATGCTGGGCGATAGATGCTCCGGATTCGGGATAACGTCCGGCACCATAAAAGGGTCATCCCGTGCATGGATAATCAGCAGAGGTTTTTCAACGCCAGAAAGCAGGGGCATGCCACTGGCCCGGCGGTAATAGTCGGTCGCATCGGCAAAGCCATGTATCTTCGAGGTCACCTCGTCATCGAAATCACGTAATCGGTGGATCTTCTTCAAACGTTCAGGAGAAACCGACAGTAATTCCGGGTAGGCTTTAATTTTCCGCCGTGCGCTCTTCTTCAGTTGTGACAACAGGTAAAACTGATAAAAGCGTGAGAAGCCTTGTTCCAGTTTTGAACTGCAGGGTTCAAGCATTAGCGGGGCAGAAACGATGACGCCGGCATCCAGCAGGCAATCACTTCCCTGAGATCCCATCAGACAGGCCAGCATGTTACCGCCAAGCGAGAATCCGACGGCGGCCGTAGGCACCTTCCCATAGGTATCCTGTAACCACTGCAGAAAGTAGCTGGCATCGCCGATTTCACCGGAATGATAGCTTTGCGTCATACGATTAGGGGCTTTACCGCACCCGCGAAAATGCATGACAACCCCCAGCCATCCCTGTTTTTTAATCGCAGAGAGCAGGCCATGAGCATAAGGGCTGTTAATACTGCCTTCCAGGCCATGAAAAATCACGGCACGAGGTTTATGGCGTGCACGTTCCGGGTCTTCGCTCCAGGCAAGATCGACAAAATCACCATCAGGTAATTCCAGTCTCTGCCAGCAGGGTTTGATCCGGACGATACGTCTCAGGATCCTGGGCAGGAGCGTCTGAAGGTGAGGGTTCTTCAGTTGAGCAATCGGTGTGAAATGCTCATCCGGGGTACGACAATTATTCATGTTGTCGGGACTTGTCTGATCCATAACTCACTGTATAGTTTAAACGGTTTAATTTCATCCTGAGACAGGAAAGGTGCCACGCATGGAAATGGGGTTATTTCTTTCACTACTTGGCTTCCTATGGGTTGCCGCAATAACACCTGGCCCTAATAATATGTTACTTACTGCATCCGGTGCCAACGTTGGTTTTGTTCGCAGTCTCCCGCTCATGCTTGGCATCATGCTGGGTATGCAAATAATGTTGCTGCTGGTCGCTTTTGGTATCGGCGGCCTTATTCTGATTTATCCGGCGCTGCACTTATTGCTCAAAATTGCGGGCAGTCTCTATTTACTCTGGCTTTCATGGAAAATCGGCAGCGCCCCCTATGAAGTTCTTGAGGTAGACCCTTCTCCGGACAGCGGGAAAGCCATGCCATTCTGGCAGGGAGGTCTGCTGCAGCTGATCAATCCTAAAGCCTGGTTGATGTCATTAGGCGCCGTTGCCAGCTTCAGCCTTGCCGGAGCAGAATATCGTTCGTCTGTACTGGCCATCAGTTTTGCGATGTTTCTGGTCAACCTTGTGGCCGGTATCATTTGGCTGGGCTTTGGGACGATGATTGGCCGCTGGCTTAAAAGCCCGCAGGCATGGAAAATCTTTAATGTCTTTATGGGGCTGCTTACCGCATCCTGTGTCATTCTGATCTGGCTTTAGACACCCATCGCCCCGGCAGGCTTTCCTGCCATGGCTCAGCGGAGATAACGGCCTGAGCCAGTATATCAGGGGATTGTATGCTGATAATGCAGAATATTCCCTGAAAACCCGGCGACAAATTTATTGTTTTCCCGGCAGACAGGCAAGTCTTTATTCATCGAACCGGCTGAATAGTTAACAGCACCGGCTGGCGTAATGCGTAGCCGGCAGCTGTCCGTGCTATCATGTTTGACTCACCCGGGATCACAGACTCCCGGTGTCAGGGGGGAGCAATCAGGTGCAGGGATGGGCCTTAGTCTGCCGACTGCATCTGTTCCAGCTGCTCCTGAAGTTCCAGCCACTCCATTTCATAGCTGTCCAGCGCTGACTGGCTTTCAGCCTGTACCTTCAGGGCAGTGGTCAGGTCATCTTTACGGGCCGCATCGTACAGTTCCTGCTGACCGAGTAAAGCTTCATTCTCGCTGAGGGTATTCTGTAACAACGCCATTTGCTTTTCGATTTTCTCGATTTTTTTCCTGACCGGTTGCGTCAGTGCACGGAGTTCGGCGTCACGACGTTTCTGATCTTTACGGGCCTGGGCGGAATTGCCCTGACTAACGGCAGGGGCCTCTTTGACCACGCTGATTTTCTGCTGTTCCGTCAGCCATTGCTGGTAGTCTTCGAGATCGCCATCGAACACATCCACATTCCCGGCATCGACCAGATACAGATCATCAGTGGTCGCACGGATGAGGTGCCTGTCATGCGAAACGACCACCAGTGCGCCTTCATAATCGATCAGTGCTTCTGTCAGTGCCTGGCGCATATCCAGGTCAAGATGGTTGGTCGGTTCATCCAGCAGTAACAGATTAGGACGTTCCCAGACAATTAACGCCAGCACCAGCCGGGCCTTCTCTCCACCCGAGAAGCGTTTTGTCATCTCTGTGACTTTATCTCCCTGAAACCCGAAGCCGCCCAGATAATCCCGTAACTGCTGTTCGGTGACCTGCGGCGAGGCCTGACGCTGAAGGTGCTGTAACGGCGAGTCGTCTGCTCGCAGGTATTCAAGCTGATGCTGTGCGAAATAGCCTGCTTTAATGCCTTTCGCCAGAGAAACTTCGCCCTGCTGAGGAGATAACTCTCCGGCTAATAACTTAATCAGCGTCGATTTACCCGCCCCGTTGCGTCCCAGTAACCCGATGCGTGAACCGGGAACCAGATTAAGTTTTACCGAATTCAGGATCACCCGGCCATCATAGCCCGCGGTGACTTTCTCCATTTTCAGCAATGGGTTCGGCAGGCTCTCCGGAGGCAGAAAACTGAAGCTGAAAGGATTATCCACATGTGCCGGGGCAATGAGCTCCATGCGCTCCAGCATTTTTATCCGGCTCTGGGCCTGACGGGCTTTTGTCGCCTTGGCGCGAAAACGGTCGATATAGTGTTGCAGATGGGCGACTTTCGCCTGCTGGCTTTGATAGAGCGACTGTTGCTGGGCCAGCTTGGTGGCTCGCTGCCGTTCAAAGTCACTATAATTACCGGTGTATTCGAACAGGTTTTCCTGCTCAATATGCAAAATTTTATTCACGGTCGGATCAAGGAAATCCCGATCGTGGGAGATCAGTATCAGCGTGCCGGTATAACTCTTCAGCCAGCGTTCAAGCCAGATCACGGCATCGAGATCCAGGTGGTTCGTCGGTTCGTCAAGCAGCAACAAATCTGAACGACAGATCAGCGCCTGTGCCAGATTCAGACGCATACGCCAGCCTCCCGAGAAATCTTTCACCGGGGCCTGTAATTGCTGTTGGGTAAATCCCAGACCATTCAGCAGGCTGGCCGCACGTGCCTGAATTGTCCAGGCCTGGACGGTATCAAGCTGAGCATGCAGCAGTGCAATGCGGTTACCGTCATTTTCTGCATTTGCCTGAGCCAGTTGCGATTCCAGATGGCGGAATTCCCGGTCACCGTCGATAACATACTCGATCGCCGGTTGATCCAGGGCCGGAGTTTCCTGATTTACCCAGGCCAGAGCCCAGTTCGAAGGAAAACTGACATTTCCGGCATCACTGGACGTTTCCCCTTTCAGAAGGGATAAAAGTGTGGATTTTCCGCAGCCATTTTTACCGACCAGGCCAACTTTTTGCCCGGGATTGATGGTGGCGGAAGCATTGTCCAGTAGCACGCGGGTGCCGCGTCGTATTTGTAGCGAAGAAAAGACAATCATAAGCGCCGTTTCGTCAGAATATGTTAAATTATCAGCTAAAGTGAACCAATGATTAAACAGAAAATTTCGTTATGTGCTGCATGGTAGCTGAAATAGTTATCCGTGACGATGATTTGGAGGGGAACAATGTCGACACAGCCCAAAATCCTGCTTCTTTACGCCCATCCTGAATCACAGGAGTCAGTCGCTAACAGGATCCTGCTGAAGACCGCACAACGTCAGGAAAACGTAACCGTACATGACCTTTATGCGTTCTACCCTGATTTTTTTATCGATATCCATTACGAGCAGCAACTGCTGCGGGAACATGACATCATCATTTTCCAGCATCCTCTCTATACTTATAGCTGCCCGGCGTTACTGAAAGAGTGGTTCGACCGGGTGCTGACCCGCGGATTTGCGATCGGCAATGGCGAGCAGGCGTTAGCCGGCAAGTACTGGCGCAGTGTGATAACGACCGGTGAACCGGAAACCGCTTATCATCAGCACGGCCTGAACCGGTACCCGATGAGCGATATCATGCGGCCCTTTGAACTGACGGCACAGGCCTGTCGTATGCATTGGTTAACACCGATGATTATTTATTCCGCCAGACGCCAGACGGGCAAGGCGATGACAACGTATGCCAGTGCTTACAACGACTGGTTAGCCCAGCCATTACCACAGGGGGTAATTTAATGCAGGGACCAGGCCTGTTAACTGCGGGTGTAATTTATCTTGGGGCAGCGGTCATTGCTGTGCCTATTGCTGCCCGGTTGGGTATTGGTGCGGTACTGGGCTATCTGCTTGCGGGTATTGCTATCGGCCCCTGGGGTGTCGGGCTTATCAGTGATGTTGACGAAATACTGCATTTTTCGGAACTGGGTGTAGTTTTTCTGATGTTTATCATCGGCCTGGAACTGAACCCGGCCAAACTCTGGCAACTCCGGCGTTCTATTTTTGGGGTCGGTGCGGCCCAGGTCATCTTTTCGGCGGCCATTCTGGGCGGGTTGCTCTGGCTGACACATTTTTCCTGGCAGAGTGCCGTCATCGGCGGTATCGGGCTGGCGATGTCCTCTACCGCGATGGCTATTCAGCTGATGCGCGATAAAGGCATGAACCGTAGTGAGTCCGGTCAGCTTGGCTTTTCTGTCCTGCTGTTCCAGGATTTGGCGGTGATCCCGGCTCTGGCCCTGGTCCCGCTTCTTGCCGGGGGCAGTGATGGCGGACAGGCGACGGACTGGATAAAAGTAGGCATGAAGGTGCTGGCATTCGCGGGCATGCTGATTGGCGGCCGCTTTCTGCTGCGTCCGATTTTCCGCTTTATTGCCGGTTCGGCAGTGCGTGAAGTTTTTACCGCGGCGGCATTATTACTGGTGATCGGTTCAGCGCTGTTTATGGATGCGCTGGGACTGTCGATGGCGCTCGGGACCTTTATCGCCGGTATCCTGCTGGCCGAAAGTGAATACCGGCATGAACTTGAGGTGGCTATCGACCCCTTTAAGGGACTGCTGTTGGGGCTGTTCTTTATCTCGGTCGGGATGGCACTTAACCTCGGCGTGCTCTACACCCACATCACTGAGGTGATTATCGCCGTACTGGTACTGGTCGCGGTTAAAGCGCTGGTCCTGTACATCCTGGCCCGCGTGTATGGTTTACGCAGTTCGGAACGTTTGCAGTTTGCGGGAGTATTGAGCCAGGGCGGGGAATTTGCGTTTGTGCTCTTCTCAGCGGCCTCCTCGGTGCATCTGTTTACCGGCGAACAACTGCCGATGTTACTCGTGACCGTGACGTTATCGATGATGACGACACCGTTACTGATGCAGGGTATCGATAAGATACTGATTCGACGCTTCAATAACTCGAAAGATGACCATGGCGAGAAGCATTATGTTGAGGATGATCAGCCTCAGGTGATCGTGGTGGGCTTCGGTCGTTTCGGTCAGGTCGTTGGTCGTCTGCTGATGGCCAATAATACCCGGATAACGGTACTGGAACGGGATATCAGCGCGGTCAGCCTGATGCGTAAGTATGGTTATAAAGTCTATTACGGCGATGCGACGGAACTGGAATTATTGCGGGCTGCCGGTGCAGAAGGGGCCGAGTCTATCGTCATCACCTGTAATGATCCGGAAGATGCGATGGCGATTGTTCAGTTGTGCCAGCACCATTTCCCGCACCTGAAAATTCTTGCACGCGCCCGCGGCCGTGTGGAAGCTCACGAACTTTTGCAGGCCGGGGTGACGCAGTTCAGCCGCGAAACCTTCTCCAGTGCGCTGGAGCTTGGACGGAAAACACTGGTTTCTGTGGGTATGCATCCCCATCAGGCAATGCGTGCGCAGCTTCATTTCCGTCGTCTCGATATGCGGATGCTACGTGAACTGATGCCA
Source organism: Tatumella terrea (assembly GCF_039523755.1). Lineage (NCBI taxonomy): Bacteria > Pseudomonadati > Pseudomonadota > Gammaproteobacteria > Enterobacterales > Erwiniaceae > Tatumella > Tatumella terrea. Next base: position 15,172 of record NZ_BAAAFX010000008.1, read on the forward strand.
AATCATGATGATAGCGGACAAATCTCACGGGTACGGGAAGCTCGTCGCGAGCTGGAGGATATTTTCAACCGCGAAATGCAGCAGGAAAAGCAACAGCTGGATGGCTGGGATGAGTTTGAATAAGACGACCGAGGTGAGAGTGCTGTCGAAGGGCTTTCAACCGACAGGAGTACAGGATGGCGAAACGATTTATTGCCGGCGCCGTTTGCCCGCACTGTCAGAAAACCGACACGCTGGCGATGTGGCGTGAAAACAATGTGGATGTGGTGGAATGCGTAAAGTGTGGTCACCAGATGCGTGAAGCGGATAAGCGGTTAGCGGATACACATGCATGGGCCGGTAAAATTATCGGGGTATTCACGCCCGAATAGCGCGGGCATCAGGTTTTTTTTCCCTCTGTAACTTACAGAGGGATTGAATTTCGTTACAATTGCCACCACTAAGACCGGAGAGGAAATCAGTTTATGTTTTTCCCGGTCAGGACCTTTCTGGTTGGTGTTATTGCAGGCAAAAATAGACCAATGAGACGGGAATATAGCTCTCAACGGTTAGGAGATATCATGAAAGTAGCAAAAGACCTGGTTGTCAGCCTTGCTTATCAGGTACGTACAGAAGATGGGGTATTAGTTGATGAATCCCCTGCAAATGCACCGCTGGATTACCTGCACGGTCATGGTTCCCTGATTTCTGGTCTGGAAAAGGCACTGGAAAACCATGAAGCAGGTGATAAGTTTGACGTTAACATCCCGGCCAACGATGCGTACGGTCAGTATGATGACAACCTGGTTCAGCGTGTACCGAAAGACGTTTTTGTCGGTGTTGATGAACTGCAGGTAGGTATGCGTTTCCTGGCTGAAACCGATCAGGGCCCGGTACCGGTTGAAATCACCGAAGTCGGTGATGATTATGTTGTGGTTGATGGCAACCATATGCTGGCAGGCCAGAACCTGAGCTTCAATGTTGAAGTCATTGCTATCCGTGAAGCGACCGCTGAAGAACTGGCCCACGGCCATGTGCACGGCGAGAATGGTCATGAGCATGGCCACGACCATGATCACGGTCAGGAAGGTTGCGGAACTGGCGGTTGCGGCTGCCACCACTAATCTGTCCTGAACAAAAAGCCGCTGACGAGCGGCTTTTTGTTGACCGCATTAATAATGCGGGGGCGGTATCTCTTCAGATTGCGGGGCAACCAATGACGGTGCTGCTGTCTTAAGCTTGTCAGCTAACAGACGGAATTGTTCACGTAATCTTGCCATCTCGAGTTCATGCCGGACCACAGTCTGGTTCAGCTCCTCGATAGTCAGTTCCTGAAAAGCAATTTTGCTTTCAAGCGCTTCCAGATGTTTTTCCCATTCGGTTATCTGCATTAGTTTTCCTCGCTGTCTCTTTGCGCGCCATGATGCGCGATCCCGGCATTTTATTCGAGTCCCGGTGGAGGGAAATTACCTGAATTTTGCAGGCCACCCACGTTGTAAACTTGAAATTTACTCTCATACCCCAATAATCTTTGAAACTTCCTGATGCAAAAAAGGTCGGAGGTTAACAGAGAATCATTGTGGTGGCAGTGTTAACACTGTCATATACCGTTATAGTGTGAGCAATTAAAACACAACAATCACCGGGGTCCTGGACTTCGGTTGGGAGATATGGATGAAATCATTGTTTAAAGTCTCATTGTTAGCGACCACCCTGGCTGTTGCGCTGAATGCACCTGCAGTTATGGCTGCAACATCAGCAACAACGACCACAGAGCAGGCACCGACCAATGCTGCATTTAAAGATCAGTCACAGCAATCGGCCTACGCTCTGGGGGCCTCTCTGGGTCGTTACATGGACAACTCTCTGAAGGAACAAGAGAAGCTTGGTATCAAGCTTGACAAAAAACTCCTGATTGCCGGTGTGCAGGATGCATTTGCAGGTAAGAGCAAATTATCTGATGCTGAAATTGAACAAACCCTGAAAACGTTTGAAGGGAATGTAAAAGCGGCAGCTCAGGCTAAAATGGAAAAAGACGCGAAAGAGAATGCAGAAAAAGGTGATGCATTCGCGGCGAAATTCGCGAAAGAAAGCGGCGTGAAGAAAACGGCCAGCGGCCTGCTTTACAAAGTAGAGAAAGAAGGGACTGGCCCGGTGCCGGTTGACAGCGATACGGTTGTCGTCAACTACAAAGGGACTCTGGTCAACGGGACTGAGTTTGACAACTCCTACAAGCGTGGCGAGCCTCTGACTTTCCGTCTTGACGGTGTGATCCCTGGCTGGACCGAAGGTCTGAAGCACGTGAAGAAAGGCGGTAAAATTGAGCTGGTGATCCCGCCAGACTTAGCTTACGGCCAGAACGGTGTTCCGGGTATCCCGCCAAATTCAACCCTGGTATTCCAGGTCGAATTACTGGATGTTAAACCGGCACCTAAAACTGACGATGCGGCTAAAGCACCGACAGCTGACAGCCAGACCAAAGCAGCCCAGTAATACTTTACACCGCCGCGCTCTGCGGCGGTGTCTTCCCCCCGCGCAGAATAAAAACGCTGGTTTATGTCATCGACATTTGCCAGACTGATCCCTCTGATGTTTTTACTATTTGAGTCTGCCCGGCAGTGCTTATGACAGGCTCCTGCTATGTAGGGTAATATCTGTGATGTCTAATCCTTTTAATCCTGGCGATGCCTCTGTTTATGAAATTCCGGAGCAACCGTCTTTTGAACCGTCAGACTACGAGATCCTGAAATCTTACGAGTCGGTCGTAGACGGTCTGGCGATGCTGATTGGGTCGCATTGTGAAATTGTGCTGCATTCTCTGGATAACCTGACGTGCTCAGCAATACGTATCGCCAATGGCGAGCATACCGGCAGACAGGTCGGCTCACCTATCACTGATTTGGCCCTGCGGATGTTACATGACCTGCAGGGAGAAGACAGTAATGTCTCCCGCGCCTACTTTACCCGCGCCAAGAGCGGGGTACTCATGAAATCGGTGACGATTGCCATTCGCAATCGTGAGCAGCGGGTTATCGGCTTATTATGTATTAACATGAATCTGGATGTCCCGTTCTCTCAGATTATGTCGACGTTTATGCCTCCGGAACTGCATCAGGTAGATTCGAGCGTGAATTTTGCCAGTTCAGTGGATGACCTGGTGGCTCAGACATTGGAATTCACGATAGAAGAGGTCACTAACGACCGGAATGTCGCGAATAATGCAAAGAACAGACAGATCGTGCTGAACCTCTATGAAAAAGGCATTTTCGATATTAAAGATGCGATTAATCAGGTCGCCGATCGGCTGGATATCTCCAAACATACGGTATATCTCTATATCCGGCAGTTTAAAAACGGTGAATTTCAGGGAGGCGATCGCTGATGCGCTATGCATTGCTGGTGACCGGCGCACCTTACGGGACGCAGCAATCGACCAGTGCACTGCTGTTTGCCCGTGCACTCCTTGCTGCCGGCCAGCAACTGGACACGGTGTTCTTCTACCGTGAAGGCGTTCTCAATGCCAACCAGCTGACGGCACCCGCCAGTGACGAAGTGGATATTGTACGGGAATGGCAAAAGCTGCATGAACAGCACGGTACCGGCTTGCATATCTGCGTGGCCGCGGCGTTACGGCGTGGGGTCATTGATTCCGCAGAGGCGGCCCGGTTACAGTTACCCGTCGCAAACCTGCAACAAGGATTTGTACTGGCAGGCCTTGGCGCCTTTGCTGAAGCTGCATTAACCTGTGATCGTCTGGTAGAGTTCTGATGAATCGTGTCGCGTTTATTTTCACCTCGGCTCCGCATGGTAGCAGTGCAGGGCGGGAAGGGCTGGATGCGTTGCTGGCCACCGCTGCTCTGAATGATCAGTGCGGAGTGTTTTTTCTGGGAGACGGTGTCCTCCAGTTACTGCCGGGCCAGCAGCCTGATAAAATTTTGTCACGACATTATGCGGCAACGTTCGGTGTATTATCACTTTATGACATTGAGCAATGTTATTTATGCAAGGCGTCGCTGACCCGTCGGGGGATCCCGGAGGAGACGGCATGGATACTGAATGCGGAAATCCTGGAACCAATGGCGTTAAGGCATTGTCTGAATAATTACGACAGAATCGTCACCTTCTAAGATAAAACTACCCATGTTACATACATTAATGCATTCACCCTGGCAGAGTGATGTTACGGGCCGTATCTCATTGCTGGGCGCGGATGATGACGTCTTACTGTTACAGGATGGCGTACTGGCAGCCCTTAAAGGTAATCCTTTCGCGGAAATGCTGCTGGCATCCCCCGCAACAATTTATGTGCTGGAAGATGACCTTCAGGCCCGCGGCCTGGCTGAACAAATTTCACCCAATATGCACAAGGTAGGCTATAATGGGTTCGTTGAATTAACGATTCGTCACCCACAACAGCTCGCCTGGTAGCACAGAAGTATTGGTTATTTCTTGACACCTTTTAGGCGTGGCCCTAAAATTCTGCGTCCTCGTAGAAATACGAGGCGATTTATTACGTGTTTACGAAGCAAAAGCTAAATCCAGGAGCTATTTAATGGCAACAGTTAACCAGCTGGTTCGCAAACCACGCGTACGCAAAGTTGCAAAAAGCAACGTGCCTGCGCTGGAAGCCTGCCCGCAGAAACGTGGTGTTTGTACTCGTGTATATACTACCACTCCTAAAAAACCGAACTCCGCACTGCGTAAAGTATGTCGTGTTCGCCTGACCAACGGTTTCGAAGTGACTTCGTACATCGGTGGTGAAGGTCATAACCTGCAGGAACACTCCGTGATCCTGATCCGTGGCGGTCGTGTTAAAGACTTGCCAGGTGTGCGTTACCACACTGTTCGCGGTGCACTTGACTGTTCAGGTGTTAAAGACCGTAAGCAAGCGCGTTCTAAGTACGGTGTGAAGAAGCCAAAGGCTTAATGGAACTCCGTTAAGTAAGGCCAAACGTTTTAATATAAATGTCAGAATAAACTCGTAGAGTTTTGGACAATCCTGAATTATCAACGGAGAATTTCCATGCCACGTCGTCGTGTTATTGGTCAACGTAAAATCCTGCCAGATCCTAAGTTCGGATCTGAATTACTGGCCAAATTTGTAAACATTCTGATGGTAGACGGTAAAAAATCTACTGCAGAATCTATCGTTTATACTGCGCTTGAGACCCTGGCTCAGCGCTCCGGTAAATCTGAACTGGAAGCATTCGATGTAGCTCTCGAAAACGTGCGTCCTACAGTAGAAGTTAAATCCCGCCGTGTCGGTGGTTCTACTTATCAGGTTCCGGTTGAAGTCCGTCCGGTTCGTCGTAATGCCCTGGCAATGCGTTGGATCGTAGAAGCTGCTCGTAAACGCGGTGATAAATCTATGGCTTTACGCCTGGCGAACGAACTTTCTGATGCTGCAGAAAACAAAGGTACTGCAGTTAAGAAACGTGAAGACGTTCACCGTATGGCTGAAGCCAACAAGGCGTTCGCTCACTACCGCTGGTAATCACCACGGTGTAGTTGTTAACCCGGCGGACGCTTCTGAAGCAAACCCGCCGTGGTTTACTTACAATGAACGTCCGAGAATCAGAGGAATCAAATGGCTCGTACAACACCCATTGCCCGCTACCGTAACATTGGTATCAGTGCACACATCGACGCCGGTAAAACCACAACTACCGAACGTATTCTGTTCTACACCGGTGTAAACCATAAAATCGGTGAAGTTCATGATGGTGCTGCAACCATGGACTGGATGGCTCAGGAGCAGGAACGTGGTATTACTATCACCTCCGCTGCTACCACCGCTTTCTGGTCTGGTATGGCAAAACAATTTGAACCACACCGCGTCAATATCATTGATACCCCGGGACACGTTGACTTTACTATCGAAGTAGAGCGTTCAATGCGTGTTCTGGATGGTGCAGTCATGGTTTACTGCGCGGTCGGCGGCGTTCAGCCTCAGTCTGAGACTGTATGGCGTCAGGCGAACAAATATAAAGTTCCACGTATCGCGTTCGTTAACAAAATGGACCGTATGGGTGCGAACTTCCTGAAAGTTGTTGGCCAGATCAAAAGCCGTCTGGGTGCTAACCCTGTTCCATTGCAGCTGGCAATCGGTGCAGAAGAAGGCTTCACCGGTGTTGTTGACCTGGTGAAAATGAAAGCCATCAACTGGAACGAAGCAGACGCGGGTGTAACCTTCCAATACGAAGAAATCCCTGCTGATCTGGTCGATCTGGCTGACGAGTGGCACCAGAACCTGGTTGAAGCCGCTGCAGAAGCTTCTGAAGAGCTGATGGAGAAATACCTCGGCGGTGAAGAACTGACTGAAGAAGAGATCAAACAAGCTCTGCGTCAGCGCGTTCTGAACAACGAAATCATCCTGGTTACCTGTGGTTCTGCATTTAAGAACAAAGGTGTTCAGGCGATGCTGGATGCAGTTATCGAGTACCTGCCATCTCCGACTGACGTACCTGCGATCAAAGGTATGCTGGATGACGGTAAAGATACTCCTGCAGAGCGTCACGCTGATGATAACGAACCGTTCTCAGCACTGGCATTTAAAATTGCTAACGACCCGTTCGTTGGTAACCTGACGTTCTTCCGTGTCTATTCCGGTATTGTTAACTCCGGTGACACCGTACTGAACTCAGTGAAATCTGCACGTGAGCGTTTCGGCCGTATCGTTCAGATGCACGCTAACAAGCGTGAAGAAATCAGCGAAGTCCGTGCGGGCGATATCGCCGCAGCTATCGGTCTGAAAGATGTGATTACTGGTGATACCCTGTGTGATCCAAGCGCGCCAATCATTCTGGAGCGTATGGAATTCCCTGAGCCGGTAATCTCTATCGCCGTTGAACCAAAAACCAAAGCTGACCAGGAAAAAATGGGTCTGGCTCTGGGTCGTCTGGCTAAAGAAGATCCATCTTTCCGTGTATGGACTGATGAAGAATCTAACCAGACTATCATCGCTGGTATGGGTGAGTTGCACCTGGATATCATCGTTGACCGTATGAAGCGTGAATTTAACGTCGAAGCGAACGTGGGTAAACCACAGGTTGCTTACCGTGAAGCTATCCGCGCTAAAGTCACCGATATCGAAGGTAAACACGCCAAGCAGTCTGGTGGTCGTGGTCAGTACGGTCATGTTGTTATCGACATGTACCCACTGGAGCCAGGTAAGAACCCGGATGGTTACGAATTTATCAACGACATCAAAGGTGGTGTCATCCCTACGGAATACATCCCTGCGGTTGATAAAGGTATCCAGGAGCAGCTGAAATCAGGTCCACTGGCGGGTTACCCGGTAGTTGATCTGGGTGTTCGTCTGCACTTTGGTTCTTACCATGACGTTGACTCCTCTGAGCTGGCGTTTAAACTGGCGGCTTCTATCGCCTTTAAAGATGGCTTCAAGAAAGCAACTCCGGTTCTGCTTGAGCCAATCATGAAGGTTGAAGTAGAAACTCCGGAAGAAAACACCGGTGATGTCATCGGTGACCTGAGCAGACGTCGTGGTATGCTTAAAGGGCAGGAATCTAACGCAACTGGCGTTGAGATTCACGCAGAAGTTCCGCTGTCTGAAATGTTCGGATATGCAACTCAGCTGCGTTCACTGACCAAAGGTCGTGCTTCTTACTCCATGGAGTTCCTGAAGTATGACGATGCGCCAAACAACGTTGCGCAGGCCGTTATTGAAGCTCGTGGTAAGTAATACCACGGTTTAATTTTGAACAGATGCCTTCATCAGATGATGAAGGCATAACGTAAGGAATATCGCCATGGCGAAAGAGCAATTTCAACGTAACAAACCACACGTTAACGTCGGTACTATCGGCCACGTTGACCACGGTAAAACCACTCTGACTGCAGCAATCACTACCGTACTGGCTAAACACTACGGCGGTGCTGCACGTGACTTCGCGCAGATCGATAACGCGCCTGAAGA
>NZ_BAAAFX010000009.1:0-947 GCF_039523755.1 Tatumella terrea
GTGACCGTGGTGGTGATACTGTGGCTGCCGCCGGCCAGGGCCGGCAGGGTGCTGCTCCAGCTGCCGTCGCTGCCCGCGGTGGCGGTGCCGATGGCTTTACCGTTGTCGAGGATAGTGACGGTGTCGCCGGCTGCCGCGGTCCCTTTCAGGATCGGGGTGGCATCGTTACTGGCTTTCCCGCTCAGATCGTCCCCGGCGGAATCGGTCAGGCTGATATCGCCTGCTTCTGCCGGTGCCGTGGTCTCGATCGTGACAGGAATGGCGGCCGAAGGCTGGCTGGTATTGCCGGCGGCATCGGTGACCGTGGTGGTGATACTGTGGCTGCCGTCAGTCAGGGCCGGCAGGGTGCTGCTCCAGCTGCCGTCGCTGCCTGCCGTGGCGGTACCGATGGCTTTACCGTTGTCGAGGATAGTGACGGTGTCGCCGGCTGCTGCGGTGCCTTTGAGGATCGGGGTGGCATCGTTACTGGTCTTCCCGCTGAGATCGCCTCCGGCGGAATCGGTCAGCGTCACGTTGGCTGCTGCTGCCGGCGCCGTGGTCTCGACCGTGACAGGAATAGCCGCCGAAGGCTGACTGGTGTTACCGGCGGCATCGGTGACCGTGGTGGTGATACTGTGGCTGCCGCCGGCCAGGGCCGGCAGGGTGCTGCTCCAGCTGCCGTCGCTGCCTGCCGTGGCGGTACCGATGGCTTTACCGTTGTCGAGGATAGTGACGGTGTCGCCGGCTGCCGCGGTCCCTTTCAGGACCGGAGTAGAGTCATTTGTCTCCGCTCCGGCCAGATTCTTACCGCTACCGTCGGTCAGTTCGACATCACCGGCTGCTGCCGGTGCCGTGGTCTCGACCGTGACAGGAATAGCCGCCGAAGGCTGACTGGTGTTACCGGCGGCATCAGTGACCGTGGTGGTGATGCTGTGGCTGCCGTCAGTCAGGGCCGGCAGGGTGCTGCT